>NZ_JBHJPX010000001.1:852678-854305 GCF_042262425.1 Streptomyces sp. NPDC056373 | reverse complement strand
CGTAACAAGGTAGCCGTACCGGAAGGTGCGGCTGGATCACCTCCTTTCTAAGGAGCACTTCTTACCGATCCCTTCGGGGTGAGGTCAGAGGCCAGCATGCGAGCGAACGTCTCGCACTGGTTGCTCATGGGTGGAACGTTGACTACTCGGCACACTTGATCGTCTTCTCCTTCTAGTACTGCTCTTCGGAGCGTGGAACGTTGAGGGGAGCGGGGAGTGTGTCGGGCACGCTGTTGGGTGTCTGAGGGAATGAACTTTCCTCAGTGCCGGCCCCGGTGAAGCATCACGGAAGTGGTGTGTGACGGGTGGCTGGTCGTTGTTTGAGAACTGCACAGTGGACGCGAGCATCTGTGGCCAAGTTTTTAAGGGCGCACGGTGGATGCCTTGGCACCAGGAACCGATGAAGGACGTGGGAGGCCACGATAGTCCCCGGGGAGTCGTCAACCAGGCTTTGATCCGGGGGTTTCCGAATGGGGAAACCCGGCAGTCGTCATGGGCTGTCACCCGCTGCTGAACACATAGGCAGTGTGGAGGGAACGCGGGGAAGTGAAACATCTCAGTACCCGCAGGAAGAGAAAACAACCGTGATTCCGGGAGTAGTGGCGAGCGAAACTGGATGAGGCTAAACCGTATACGTGTGAGACCCGGCAGGGGTTGCGTATGCGGGGTTGTGGGATCTCTCTTCCACGGTCTGCCGGCCGTGGGACGAGTCAGAAACCGTTGATGTAGGCGAAGGACATGCGAAAGGTCCGGCGTAGAGGGTAAGACCCCCGTAGTCGAAACATCAGCGGCTCGTTTGAGAGACACCCAAGTAGCACGGGGCCCGAGAAATCCCGTGTGAATCTGGCGGGACCACCCGCTAAGCCTAAATATTCCCTGGTGACCGATAGCGGATAGTACCGTGAGGGAATGGTGAAAAGTACCCCGGGAGGGGAGTGAAATAGTACCTGAAACCGTGTGCCTACAAGCCGTGGGAGCGTCGGAATGGAGCTTGCTTCATTCTCGTGACTGCGTGCCTTTTGAAGAATGAGCCTGCGAGTTTGCGGTGTGTTGCGAGGTTAACCCGTGTGGGGAAGCCGTAGCGAAAGCGAGTCCGAATAGGGCGGTATAGTAGCGCGCTCAAGACCCGAAGCGGAGTGATCTAGCCATGGGCAGGTTGAAGCGGAGGTAAGACTTCGTGGAGGACCGAACCCACCAGGGTTGAAAACCTGGGGGATGACCTGTGGTTAGGGGTGAAAGGCCAATCAAACTCCGTGATAGCTGGTTCTCCCCGAAATGCATTTAGGTGCAGCGTCGTGTGTTTCTTGCCGGAGGTAGAGCACTGGATAGGCGATGGGCCCTACCGGGTTACTGACCTTAGCCAAACTCCGAATGCCGGTAAGTGAGAGCGCGGCAGTGAGACTGTGGGGGATAAGCTCCATGGTCGAGAGGGAAACAGCCCAGAGCATCGACTAAGGCCCCTAAGCGTACGCTAAGTGGGAAAGGATGTGGAGTCGCAGAGACAACCAGGAGGTTGGCTTAGAAGCAGCCACCCTTGAAAGAGTGCGTAATAGCTCACTGGTCTAGTGATTCCGCGCCGACAATGTAGCGGGGCTCAAGCGTACCGCCGAAGTCGTGTCATTCATAC